>NZ_CP068046.1:3522500-3524878 GCF_016698665.1 Devosia rhizoryzae | reverse complement strand
AGAAACGTGCACCCATCGAAAAGTCTTAACGTCTCTACCCAGGTTTCCCCAGACAAAGACCGCAAGAACCTCGCCGGCCACGTCTCTCTTTCTTCAATTCTTCACTATGTCAAAGAGCTGACCCAACGTCCGCAAGGACTGAAGCGTCGGTGAGAGCGAGGCTCTCGATGTTTCTGGAGAGAACAGTAGTCTGCTTCCGGTTGCCCGGCAGCCACTCTGCCTTTTCAGATTTGCCGATCAGTGGGAAGCGCCAGGGCGTCTCGCGTCGTCGACAAGCGGGGTTATATGGGAGGTCCTTTTTCCCGTCAACACCCTCATGAAAGAAAGATGACATTTTCTTCGTGAGCGGAGTTTCGGCGTGTGGATAACTCGGCTGAGTGCCCTGCGGTTCCTGACCCTTTCGGATTTCCTATCTTTTTCGGAGGTGGCACCATTCCGCTGCCGTACTTGGCTCAAACAGTGACTACGTTCAAATACGTAATGGTCCTGAATGGCCTATGCCTTAAACGTTCGATCGCAGCAGCTCACCGAAGATGGTACGGCTCTGAGGGCTCATGGCTTGAACTACTACCGCGCCATAAGACTCATTGGACGCACGGTTGTGCTCTGTCGACCACGAGATGAGAAAGACGACGGGTACTACGGCACAGCACGCATTCTGGGTGTCGAGTATGATTACGCCAACTCGAAATGGCTCTGGATAGCGCTCGGCAAAGTCACTGCCTTCGGATTGCCCATTCCTCTTCGCGAGCTTTTTGGCACGCAGTCCACGAACGACACGCCATTTCATGTCTACTCAAGAACCCTCCGACCTATCAGTCCATATGAGATGGAACGTTTGCTTGAGCGCGGTGGGGTGTCTCAAGTCATGGGTTTCGAAGAGAGCTTGACGCCATGTGAAATCCTTTCCCCGCTGCCGAGATGGACAACCCGAAAAACTAAGGTGAGTCAGAAGCTAATTCGCGATGAATTGCTGACGCTCTATGGTCCAGCATGTGTGTTGACGGAAAAGCTCTATACCACCCTCAACGGCCGATTCTGCGAAACGCAAACTGGCCACGTCATTGCGCTCAGATACTTCGGGCCTGATATCCTGCAAAACACGCTACCGATGTGTAGCATCGCGAACTGGCACTGGGATAACGGCATAGTGTCTCTGACGAATGCTGGAAAGATACTGCTTTCCGAAAGAGCTTCTCCTCACGCGAAGGAACTTTTTGGGCATGGGCGGCAGGTTCGATTCGCTAACAGTCAAGTTTGGCCGAAGGCTGAGTATCTTGAATGGCATCGCGACAACATTTTCCAGAAGGGCCACCAAGCTGGACTGATCTGGAAAGGTGTGGAACGCTGAGCCTCCAAGAGCTCAAATTGGCAGCTAGCCGGAAGTTGGCAATCTGACCTGTTAGGACCACTGATTGAGCCGACGGCGACGAGTCTACGATTAGCCCGACACGCTGGGGAACCGACTGCCTGGTAAGGCTTCCTCTAGGTCATCCTCATCGTTTTGCGCGCGCGATGATAGCGCGGAGCCATGTTTGCGCATTAGCAAGGACATCATCAGCGTTAACGTCATCCCAGCCATTCCCTTCCCCATCTGCGAGTTGCGCAAGCATTTCGAGCAGCATCACCCGCTCCGCCTCCTGCTCCTCCCCCACATTCATTTCCTCTACCTCCACCAGTGCTCTTCTGATTTCCTGCATCTTCATCAGTTGGGCAAACCTTGCGAACAGTTGCCGGGCTATAGCGGAGTCACCCCTCCATTTGCTTGCTGCGAACTGTTGTGACGCGCGTTGTCCGGCGCCAAGACAAGTAAAGTCGATGCAGCCTTCATAGCCGAGGTCTTCGCGGCGGGGGTGGATGGAGCAGCTGTAGTCGCCGGCAAGGAAGTGGCAGGGGAGGCCTGCGGGCTTGTCATGGCCGAAGCCGTCTGGGCGGGCGAAGCTGAGGGCGATGCAGCAGAGGCCAAAGCAGCGGGTGCAGTCGGCTTCGAGCTCGGGGTGGGGAATGGGGGCGGATTGGGTCACGACTGCGATCTTAACACAGGGCACGGCCGGCATGTGTGTTTTGGCGCAGGACGAGGCAAGCCAGGTTGCCGCGGCCGCCAGTGAAGGAGGCATGCCTGGGATGAGGTTTCAGGGGGGAGAACGGCGTGCTGGAACGCGGTGCACAGCAGGATCGGTGCCGACGGCAAGGCGCTGAACCGGACAGCGTCCGGGGTTCTGCATGCCGCGATCGAGATCTTGCGCAGGGCGAGCCAGGACTGCCAGGTTTCACCCTCCCTGCCCTAGCGAGAAGCCACATGACGCGGGGGTCTCATTTCTGCGGAGAACTGCGTAGGGGATCGGGTTTCGGCCTGCGGCCAGGGCGAGCGTTTGGGC